>NZ_JBHXQY010000001.1:252304-274180 GCF_042716955.1 Nocardiopsis sp. NPDC058631
TCGATCCAGTACTCGCGCGCCAAGGTTCGGACGGGGGCGACCCCGTCCGAACCACGGCCGGTACGTACCGCCTCGGTCAGCCCGCGTCCACGGCGGACGGCGGGGCCGCCGCCGTCTTGGCCCGCCGGGTCCGGCGCCGCTTGGGCCGCTCCGCGGCCTCCTCGTCGCCGTTCTCCGCCGGGGCGGGTGCCTCGGTGACTGCGGTGCCGGCGTCGCCGTCGGCGTCCGCCCCACCGCCGTCCTGCGCCGCGGCGTCACCCTTGCCGGCCGCCGCACGGGCGGCCTTGGTGCTGGTGCGCCGGGTGCGAGTCTTCTTCGCCGGGGCCTTCTCGGGCTCGGCCTCCGCGTCCGCCGTGGCGGCCCCGGAGTCGGTGTCCTTCACCGCCTGCGCGGGGGCGGCGTCCGCCTGCTCGGCGACCGCCTCGTCCGCGGCCTTGCGGGAGCGGGTGGCGCGCTTGCGGGTCTTCTTGGCGGGCTCGGCCTGCTCGGGCTTGTCGACCTGCTCGGGCTTGTCCGCCTCGGCGGCCGGGACGCTGACGGGCTCGTGCTCCGGCTCGGCCTGGTCGGCCGCGTCGTCGCGCTCGTCCTTGTCGGAGGACTTCTCGGCCTTCTCCGCCTTGTCGGCGGACTGGTCGGAGTCGCCCTTGCCCTTCTTCTTCTTGCGTCCGCCGCCGCTGCCGCTGCCGACCGCTCCGGCGCCCTTCTCCAGGAGGTCGCCGGACAGCACCAGTCCGCGCCCGCTGCAGTGCTCGCAGGTGTGCGAGAAGGCCTCCAGCAGACCCTGGCCGACCCGCTTGCGGGTCATCTGCACCAGGCCCAGCGAAGTGACCTCCGCCACCTGGTGCTTGGTGCGGTCGCGCGACAGGCACTCCAGCATGCGGCGCAGCACCAGGTCGCGGTTGGACTCCAGCACCATGTCGATGAAGTCGATGACGATGATGCCGCCGATGTCGCGCAACCGGAGCTGGCGGACGATCTCCTCCGCCGCCTCCAGGTTGTTCTTGGTGACCGTCTCCTCCAGGTTGCCGCCCTGACCGGTGAACTTGCCGGTGTTGACGTCGACCACGGTCATGGCCTCGGTCCGGTCGATGACCAGGGAACCGCCGCTGGGCAGCCAGACCTTGCGCTCCAGGGCCTTGTTGATCTGCTCGTCGATGCGGTAGGCGGAGAAGACGTCGCGGTCCTCGGACCAGTGCGAGAGGCGTTCGGCGAGGTTGGGGGCCACGTAGTCCACGTACTCGTGGACGGTGGTCCAGGCCTCCTCGCCGGAGACGACCAGGCTGGAGAAGTCCTCGTTGAACACGTCGCGCACGACCCGGACGGTGAGGTCCGGCTCACTGTTGAGCAGCGACGGCGCGTTGGCCGACTTGGACTTGCGCTTGATCGATTCCCACTGCTTGGCCAGGCGCATGATGTCGCGCTCCAGCTCCTCCTCGCTGGCCCCCTCGGCGGCCGTGCGCACGATCACACCGGCACCGGAGGGCATGACCTTCTTGAGGATCTGCTTGAGGCGGGCGCGCTCCTTGTCGGGGAGCTTGCGGCTGATGCCCGTCATCGAACCGCCGGGCACGTACACGAGGTAGCGGCCGGGCAGGCTGATCTGGCTGGTCAGGCGGGCACCCTTGTGGCCGACGGGGTCCTTGGTGACCTGCACCAGGACCGACTGGCCGGACTTGAGCACCGACTCGATGCGCTTGGGCTGGCCGTCGAGGCCGAACGAGTCCCAGTTGACCTCGCCCGCGTACAGGACGGCGTTGCGGCCCTTGCCGATGTCCACGAACGCGGCCTCCATGGACGGCAGCACGTTCTGGACACGGCCCAGGTAGACGTTGCCGACGTAGGAGCGGTGCGTGGCCCGGTCCACGTAGTGCTCGACCAGGATGTCGTCCTCAAGGACGGCGATCTGGGTGCGGTCACCCGTGCGGCGGACCACGAGGTCGCGCTCGACCGCCTCGCGGCGGGCCAGGAACTCCGACTCGGTGACGATCGGGGCGCGGCGGCGCCCCTGCTCGCGGCCCTCGCGGCGGCGCTGCTTCTTGGCCTCCAACCGCGTGGAACCGCGGACGGACTGGACCTCGTCCTCGATCGGTTTCTCGGCACGCGGCTCGCGCACCCGCACGACGGTGTTGGGCGGGTCGTCGGGGGTGGTCTCGCCACCCGAGCCCCCACCGGACCGGCGCCGGCGGCGGCGACGGCGACGGCTGCTGCCGCGCTCGCCGTCCTCGCCCGAGTCCTCGTCGCCCTCGGCGTCGGTGTCGTCGTCGGTGGTCTCGGCCACCTCGACCTCGGCCGTGCGGCTCCTGCGCCGTTCCGGCTTCTCGGCGGCGGGCTCGACCTCGGTCTCGCCCTCCGCCTCCTCACCGGAACGGGACCGGCCCCGGCCGCGTCCGCCACGGCGGCGGCGACGGCGGCTCGGGCGGTCGTCGAAGACGTCGCCCGTCTCCTCGGCGACGGAGGACTCATCGGCCGACTCGTCGTCGTCCTCGTCCTCGTCCTCCTCGTCATCGGCCCCGGAGGACGCGGCGACGGGCACCGGGGTGGCACTGGCCACCGGCGGCTGGAACAGCATGGTCGGCGCCTGGAAGACGTTTCCGCCGCCCTGTTCGGCGGCCTCCTCGTCCTCCTGGTCCGGGGTCGTCCCGGCCGTGTCGGCGGCCTCGGCCACGCGCGTGCGGGACCTGCCACGGGTCCGGGTGGACCTGGAGGTGTCCTTGTCCGCCTTGTCAGCGGAGTCGTCGGCCTTGGCAGCGGGGGCCGCCTCGGTGGTCCGCTCGGCCGCGGGCTCCGCGTCCTGTGCGGCGCGGGTCCGGCTGCGGCGCGGGGCCGGGTCCTCGTCGGGGCGTCCCGCGGCGCGCACGGTGCGCCTGCGCGTGGTGGTGGACACCGCCGTCTTGACCGTGCCCCCCTCACCGGAACCGGCGAGCGAGGTGACGGGCATCGAGGGGGGTGTGAAGACGTCGTCCGGTTCGGGGGGCGGTCCGGCGGCGCGGCGAACGCCCCGCACCGGTGCGGGTGCGGTCACACGCACCTCACTGCCCCGGCCCGGGGGGGCCGCCGCCTTGCCTGCGGTCGTTTCAGTTGTACCCGCGGTGCTCTCGGCACCGTCGTTGGGCTCGTTGTCGAGCATCCGGGCGGTCTCCCGTCAAAGTTCTCGGGCGCGCTGTGGCCTGTCGGTCGCCAGCGCGGCTCACGAGAACTGTCGTCGCTGTGTCACCACCGGCGGCACCAGGGTGCCGTCGGGGCGAAGTCCTGTGGTTTCGCCCATGTTCCCCGCTTCGGGGCCGCTCATCCGCGCGGTCCCGTTCATGGGCGTTGACGGCCGTGGTGCGTCGTCGCGCCGCTCGTCCGCGTTGTCGTTCGCGGGTCCGGGGCTCGTGAGAGCTTCGGGCCGGTCCTCGGTGAGCGGGTCCGCGATCGCGCCTGTCGTCTCGTCCAGTGGCCCCTGCGCCAGCCGGGTCATCACGGGTGATGACGGCGGCGCGAGGTCGGCCACATGGAGGAGGCCGGTCAACACGTCGTCTGGTCGGACAGCAGGTGTCGTGTGCCGTA
This sequence comes from Nocardiopsis sp. NPDC058631, assembly GCF_042716955.1. Lineage (NCBI taxonomy): Bacteria > Bacillati > Actinomycetota > Actinomycetes > Streptosporangiales > Nocardiopsidaceae > Nocardiopsis > Nocardiopsis sp. NPDC058631. The sequence continues at coordinate 255,854 of NZ_JBHXQY010000001.1, forward strand.
CAACCATCCGAAGTATGGCATATGCCGTGTCGTGTTCCCCTGGGACGCGCCCGTGGAGGCCGCTGCACACGTCGATACGAACCACTGCCGGTCGTGTATCGAAGCTGCGACGACCCTTCTTCGTCATTCGCTCCACCTCGACACTGTCGGCGGCCATGTACGCGGCCACCGACCTGGCGGCGTCGTCGGGGTCGACGCCCGCCATCTCCACCTGCCAAGCGGAGGCCTGGAGCCGGTCCGCCAGCCCGGGCTGCCGGGCCTCGACGACCTCGACCACGTCGATGCCCTCGGGCATGGCGGCGTCGATGTCGGCTCGGACCTGCTCGGGTTCGCGTTCCTCGGCCAGGACGAGTTCAAGGTACTCCGCCTCGCTGGCGGCCCCTGTGGGAGCCGCTCCCGTGTAGGAGACCTTGGGGTGGGGCGAGAAGCCGGCGGAGAACGCCATGGGCACGGAGGCCCTGCGCAGGGCCCGTTCCAGCGCCCTGGCGATGTCGCGGTGGCTCGCGAACCTCATGCGCCCGCGCTTGGCGTAGCGCACACGAAGCCGCTGTCCCGGCTTGGCGGTGGAGGGTGAGGTGGTGCCCTCGGGTGCGGGGGGCAGCTCAACTCCTTTCCTCATGCCCCCAGGTGTGGTCGGCGGAGCGACCTCGAAGGGGCTGTTCCTCGTCCTGCTCAGCGTACGGTGCGCCACGGTGCACATGCGCCAGCAGGACTACGCATACCGGTATCTCCCCCACTGACCTGCGGTCGAAAAGTCCCCGAGGCCTCCGAGCGGGTACTGAACCGGTGTTCACCACCTCAACGTGGAACTCCCGAAAAAAAATCCGGAGAAAATCTTCTGAGGATGGCAACCCCCCGCGCACCCCGCGAGTCTTATTACTCGTACGGCCCGGCGCGAGCGGGGCGCCGGGCCGTACATCTTCCTCACCGGGCCACTCCCCTTCAAGGGTCGAGAGAGCGCCCGGAGCGCGCATCCTACTCCGGTGACACTCAGGGCACTGTGAGCGACCCCGCCCCTCCCACACCACGAACATCCCTGTTCGCACGCCGACCACCGGCGGAGCAGGGGTTCCTCCGTCTACGGGCTCGCGGCGCGACGGTCAGGCCGGGCGCAGCCCCGCCAGCACCACGGCCACGGTGCGGCGCCGCGCGGCCTCGTCGGTCCCCCCGCGCTCGCGGGTCATACAGCCCTCCATCAGCGCCTTGAGGTCGGCGGCGTCCACGTCGTCGCGGATCTCCCCCGCCCGTTGGGCCGCGCCGAGGAGCTCTCCGAGCGTGGCCACCACGTCGTGACCGGTGCCGCGGACGGCGGCGACGTCGAACCCTCCGCCCCGGAGCGCCTCACCCAGGCCGTGGTCCAGCGCCCCCTCGTCGACGACGAACGCGAAGAACGCGGCCAGCGCGTCGCCCGGCTCCCGCTCCTCGGAGAACGCGCGGGCAGCGTCCACGAGGCGCTCCATCCGGCTGAGGACGATGGCCTCGCAGAGGGACTCCTTGGTGGGGAAGTGTCTGCTGACGGTTCCGGTGCCCACCCCCGCGCGCCGGGCGATCTCGTGGACGGGGACGGACAGCCCCTCGGAGGCGAAGGCCTCGAAGGCAGCCCGCAGGACCTTTTCCCTGTTGCGTCTCGCGTCGGCTCGCACTCTCTCCTCCAGTACCCGCCCACGGACCGCGGACGGGCGGGACGGCCCCGTGCCGCCACGACGACGGCTTCCACGGCCACGTACTTCCACCACAACAAACGGGATAGCCGTCCCGATTATATCCGGGCCGCCGCACGCGATCCCGACCCGGGCGTCGCGGAGATCGAGGCGGCCAATACGAAGGCCCGGGTCGAGTCCCTGTGGAATTACGCCAAGACTCAGACGGGCTGGGTCGTCGGCAAGCCCGCCTACGGGTACAAGACGAGCCGCGACGAGGACGGGAAGACCTCTCTCGCCATCAACCCTCTGCCGCATAAGGCGCTGCGCGAGGCGTGGAGGCTGATCGTCCAGGAGGATGTATCCACTACCGAGGCTACCCGGCAGTTGAAGAAGCGCGAGCTGGTTCCTCAGTCGACGACCACGTCGATAATGATCCGCCGGCTCCGGAACCCTGCCCTCCTCGGCTACCGAGTAGAAGAGGACAAGCAGGGTGGCATTCGCCGGTCGAAGATCATCCCCGGGAATGACGCCAAGCCGATCAAGATCGCCGACCCGACCTTCAGCGAGGAGGAATGGGACGCCTTGCAGGCGAAGCTCGACTCGCGGGGCAAGGACCAGCCCCACCGGCAGCCGAGCGGGGCGACGAAGTTCCTGGGCGTCATGAAGTGCGTCGACTGCGCGACCAACACGATCGTCCACCACACCCGGAACAAGCACGGGGACTACGCCTACCTCCGGTGCCAGGGCCGCAAGAGCGGCGGGCTGGGGTTCCCCGACCCCGGCGCGGTGTACGAGGCGCTGGTCCAGCAGGTGCTGTCCGTGCTCGGGGACTCCCCCGTCGAGACCCGGGAGTACGCACGCGGCGAGGAGAACCGCAAGGAGGTCAAGCGACTGGAGGAGGCCATCGCCTACTACATGAAAGGGCTGGAGCCGGGCGGTCGGTACACCAGGACCCGGTTCACCCAGGAGCAGGCCGAGTCCACGCTCACCCAGATGATCGCCGAGCTGGAGGCCGTCGACCCCGAGTCGACCAAGGACCGGTGGGTGTACGTGAAGGGTGGCGGGACCTTCCGCCAGCACCGGGAGGAGGGCGGCATGGATGCCATGGCTCAAGACCTCATGCGGGCCGGGATCACCTGCGAGGTGACTCGGATCAAGGTCCCGAAGAAACGGGCGCCGAAGGTGCACCTGAAGCTGAAGATCCCCAAGGACGTGCGCCAGCGTCTGATCGTCAAGAACGATGACTTCGCTGAAGTGTTCTGACCTGCAATACAAAGAAGCCCCCAGGCCAGGGGCTCTTTTTGTGTCTCAGGTGGCTCCTGCCAGCCCTTCGGCTCCGGTCAGCCCCATTCCACCTCGAAGGTCACCTCGGTCTCGGATCGGGCTTCTGGAAGCTCATGAGGGGCACCGTGGAACCGCTCGGGCTCGGCACTCCGAGCGGACGGGAGACCGGCGAGAAGATTTTTTCGCTCCGCCTCGGACAGGGTCATGAACTGCTTGGCGATGTGGTCAAAGGCCCTGGTCATCGGCGGTTCACCACCGTCAGGGGGAGGAGTTTCGCATCGAGGTCTGCCAGTTGTGGGGTTGTGCCCATGCTCGGGCACACCCCGCAGTCGTAGCAGGGGCTCCACCGGCAGTCGTCGATCTCCACCGACTCCTCCCCGTGCAGCGAGTCCTGCCAGTCCTGCCACAGCCACGACCGGTCGAGCCCCGCGTCGAGGTGGTCCCAGGGCAGGACCTCCTCCTCGTCGCGCTCACGGGTCGTGAACCAGTCCAGGTCCACCGGGAGTCCCGCCAGCCCGGTCTCGGCGGCCCGCGCCCAGCGCTCGTACGAGAAGTGCTCGCTCCAACCGTCGAACCGGCCCCCGGCACGCCACACCTCCTCGACGACCCTGCCGACCCTGCGGTCCCCCCGGGACAGCAGTCCCTCCACGACGGAGGGGCGGCCCTCGTGGTAGCGCAGGCCGATCGACCTGCCGTACCTGCGATCGCCCCGCAGGGTGTCGCGCAGTTTGCGCAGCCGCGTGTCCACCACCTCGTGCGAGGTCTGGGCGGCCCACTGGAAGGGGGTCTGCGGCTTGGGCACGAACCCCCCGATGGAGACCGTGCACCGGATGTCCTTGCGCCCGGTCACCTCACGGCCGGTCCGGATCACCTCGGCCGCCAGGTGCGCGATGGCCAGGACGTCCTCGTCCTCCTCGGTGGGCAGCCCGCACATGAAGTACAGCTTCACCTGCCTCCACCCGGCCGCGTACGCGGCGGTGACGGTCCGGATCAGGTCCTCCTCGGTGACCATCTTGTTGATCACGCGGCGCATCCGTTCGCTGCCCCCCTCGGGCGCGAAGGTCAGCCCCGACCTGCGCCCGTTGCGGGTCAGCTCGTTGGCGAGGTCGATGTTGAACGCGTCCACCCTCGTGGACGGCAGGGAGAGGCCGGTGTTGGTGCCCTCGTACCGGTCGGCGAGCCCCTTGGCGATGTCGCCGATCTCGCTGTGGTCGGCGCTGGACAGCGACAGCAGGCCCACCTCCTCGAACCCGGACGCGGCCACGCCCTCCTCGACCATCTTCGTGACGGTCTCCTTGCTGCGCTCCCGGACCGGCCGGGTGATCATCCCGGCCTGGCAGAACCGGCAGCCCCGCGTACAGCCGCGGAAGATCTCCACGCTGTACCGCTCGTGCACGGACTCCGCGGTCGGCACGATGGGCTTCCTGGGGTAGGGCCAGTCGTCCAGGTCCATCACGGTGTGCTTCTGGACCGTGCCCGGGACCCCTGGCCGGTTGGGCGTGTACGAGGCGATCCGCCCGTCCCCGTGGTAGGCCACGTCGAAGAAGCGCGGCACGTACACGCCGCCCGTCGCGGCCAGGCGCAGCAGCAGCCCGTCGCGCCCGCCCGGCTCGCCCTCGTCCTTGAACTCGCGGATGATCTCGGTGAGGGCGAGGCTGATCTCCTCCCCGTCCCCCAGCACCACCGCGTCCAGGAAGTCGGCGATCGGCTCGGGGTTGAACGCCGAGTGCCCGCCGGCGAGCACGACCGGGTGGTCGCCGGTGCGGTCGCGGGAGTACAGCGGGATCCCGGCCAGGTCCAGCGCGGTGAGCATGTTGGTGTAGCCCATCTCGCTCGCGAAGCTGATCCCGAGGACGTCGAAGGCGGCCAGCGGCCGGTGGGCGTCCACGGTGAAGTGCGGAACGCCGTGCTCGCGCATCAGCTCCTCCATGTCCGGCCACACCGCGTAGGCGCGCTCGGCCAGTACCCCCTCGCGCTCGTTGAGGACCTCGTAGAGGATCTGCACGCCCTGGTTGGGCACGCCCACCTCGTAGGCGTCCGGGTACATGAGGGCCCAGCGGACCCTGGCGGCGTCCCACTCCTTGACGACGGAGTTGAGTTCGCCCCCGACGTACTGGATGGGCTTGCCCACCTTGGCCAGCAGGGGCTCCAGGCGCGGAAACAGGCTTTCGACGGACATGGTGCGGGCCTTCGCTCGGCGAACATCGTGTCAGAACGCGTGTGTCACCCCGCCGTGGCGGGAGCGGGCGCCGGGGCCGCCGGAGTGCGACCCCGCGGATGTTCCCAGGCTACCGGGGTCGGCAGGTCCGGTCCGGGTTTGTCCACAAGGCCGGCCAGGTCCCCGGCGCACGCCGTTCCGGAACGCGTCCCCCGCCCCTTTCCGCCGGGGAGCAGCCGAAGGGCCCCGAGGGAGGGTCTCGCCTCCCGCGGGGCCCGGACGCGCGGTCCGCCCGGGGACCGGGTCCGCAGGGCACGGCTACTCGAACCCCCGGTCGCGGGAGTTGACCCCCAGCACCAGGCCCAGTCCCAGCATGTTCGCCATGATCGCGGTACCGCCGTAGGACACGAACGGCAGCGGAAGGCCGGTCACGGGCATGACGCCCAACCCCATCCCGATGTTGATGAAGGTCTGGAAGCCGAACCACGCCGCCACGCCCACGCACAGCAGGCGGGGATACGGCTGGTCACAGCCCAGGGCGATCCGCAGGACCCGCCAGATGATCACCGCGAAGAGCGCGATGATCAGCGCCGCCCCCGCGAACCCCAGTTCCTCCCCGGCGACCGTGAAGATGAAGTCGGTGTGCTGCTCCGGTACGAACCTGCCGTGCGTCTGCTCCCCCTGGAAGAGCCCGGTCCCGTTGAACCCGCCCGACCCGACCGCGATGAGCGCCTGGTTGGAGTTGTACCCGGCGCCCTGGGGGTCCGCGGAGGGGTCCACCAGGGTCGCGAGGCGGTCCAGCTGGTAGGGCTCCAGCAGGTCGAACCAGAACACGCAGAACACCGCGGCGACGCCGCAGGCGAGCATGCCGGCCACCCAGATGAAGGGGGCACCCGACAGGGTGAGCATCCCCAGGAAGATCGCCCCGAGGACCAGGGTCGTGCCCAGGTCCGGCTGGAGCATCACCAGTGCCAGCGGTACCGCCAGTACCAGGAGGCAGAACAGGACGTCCCGCGTCATCGGCTTGGTCTCGCCGTCACGCGGTTCGCCCAGCAGCGTGGCCAGGACCAGGATGAGCCCGACCTTGGCGAGCTCGCTCGGCTGGAACTGGAACCCGCCGACCACGATCCACCCGCGCGACCCGTTGATCACCGCGCCCAGCGGGGTGAGTACCAGGACCAGCGCGACCGCCGTGACCAGGTAGACGATGGGCGCGTACGCCCGGACCGTCCGGAAGTCCACCGAGGCGACGATCAGGCACACCACCCACGCCATCGCGAGGTGGGCCAGGTGGCGGCGCAGGTGGCCGGTGGAGTCCATCGGGTCGCCGCCGTCGCCCGGCAGCGTCGCCGACCACACCAGCATCGAGCCGACGGCGCAGAGAGCCGCCACCGAGATGATCAGGACCCAGTCCAGGCGGCGGGCGGCCCCTGCCGCGGTGACGGCGGTGGTGCCGAACCCGGACCTGCGTCCGGGAAGCGGCGTACCCGTGTATGTACTCATGGCCTACCGATCCAACACGTCGATGGAACCGTCGGTGCGCACGACGGGCAGCTCCGAGTAGGGCTTGCCTCCCGGAAGCGCGGGCCGGCCGCCACCGTCGCCGTCCTCCTTGCCGGAGAACCCGTAGATGCCGTTGTAGATCTTGCGGGCGATGGGCGCGGACGTCTCACCGCCGGTACCGCCCTGGGACACGAAGACGACCACGGCGAACTGCGGGTCGTCCGCGGGCGCGTAGGAGGCGAACCAGGACGACACCTGGCGCTGCTGCGCGTCGGCGCTACCGGTCTTGCCCGCGATGGACACGTCGTCCTGCGGGAAGTCCGCGAAGGCTCCGCGGCCCGTACCGGACTTGGTCACCTCGGTGAGCGCGGCCTGGAGGTACTTGATGGTCTCGTCCTTGACCGGTACCTGCCCGGCCACGACGGGTTCGATCTCCTCGACGGTGCTGCCGTCGGCGGCGACCAGTGCCTTGGCCACACGGGGCTCGTACAGGGTGCCGCCGTTGGCGATGGCCGCGTAGGCCCTGGTGAGCTGCAACGGGCTGACCAGGACGTCGCCCTGGCCGATCGCGAAGTTGACCGCCTCGCCCGCGCGCCACTCGAAACCCTCCACGCACTGCTCGTGGGCGAGGCGCTTGAGGTAGGAGGCGTGCGACGGGTTGGTCTCGGCGACCTCCGGGTAGCCGTGCTCGCCCCGGTAGCAGTTGTTCTCCCGGGTCTGCGCCCAGAAGGTGCGCTTCCACTCGCGGTCGGGGATGCGGCCGCTGGTCTCGAACGGCAGGTCGATGCCGGTCGGAGCCCCGAATCCGTACCCCCGCGCCATCGTGGCCATGGCCTCGGTCGACTCGCCCTCGGGCCGGAGACCGCCGTCCTTGAGCCACAGCTGGTAGCCGAAGTTGTAGAAGATGGTGTTGCAGGAGACCACGATGGCCTTGTGCAGGGACAGCGACCCGTGGCCGCCTCCCGCGTAGTTCTGGTAGTTCTGTCCCGCGATGTTGACCGACCCCGGGCAGGCGTAGGTGCTGCGCAGCGAGAAGCCGTTCTCCACGGCGGCCGACAGCGAGGACACCTTGAACGTGGAACCGGGCGGGTACTGGCCCTGCACGGCGCGGGAGAGCATGGGCTCGCCCGCCTCCTCGCTGAGCATCTCGTCGAAGGCCGCCTGGTCGATGCCGCCCTGCCAGACGCCGGGGTCGTAGGTGGGGAGGCTGGCCATCGCGACGATGCCGCCGTTGCGCACGTCCATGACGATCGCCGCCCCGGAGTCGGCCCTGTACCTGGGCCGGGCCCCCTCCATCCCCTCCTTCAGCGCCTGCTCGGCGATCTTCTGCACGCCGACGTCGATGTGGGTGACCAGGTGGTTCCCGGCCTCGGGCAGCCGGTCGGAAATCACGTCCATGACCTCGCCGTGGTTGTTCACCCCCAGGGTGCGCAGGCCCGCGGTGCCCCGCAGTTCGGCGTCGTAGACCGCCTCCAGGCCGTCGCGACCCACCTGGTCGATACCGGTGAACTGCGTCCGCAGCTCCTCACGCGCGTCCAGTTCCTCCTGGGTGACCGGTTGCAGGTAGCCGAGCATCTGTCCACCGCGCGCACCGTAGGGGTACTCGCGGACGGCGTGCGCCTGGGCCGTGACGCCCGGGAAGTCGTCGGCGCTCTCCATGATCTGGAGGGCGATCGAGGGCTCCACGCCCTCGGCGAGGGTGACCGGCTGGTAGGGCGAACCCGGCCAGCAGGGGCGCTCCACCTCGGGGCCGCAGAGGCGCATGCGCTGCTGGAGCTCGGCCACGGGGACGTCGAGGGTCCGGGACAGGTCGGTCAGGACCTTCTCCCCGCCGTCCTCCATGCCCAGGATCTCGTGGTAGTCGGCGGACACCACCAGCTCGGTCCGGTTGTTCACCAGCGGCTTGCCGGTGGCGTCGAGGATCTGCCCCCGCGTCGCGGGGACGATCAGCTGCTGGTGGTGGTTGGCCACGGCGAGGTCGCGGTAGTGGCCGGACATGGGCACCTGGAGATACCACAGGCGCGCGGTCAGCGCGGCGAACAGGACCACGACCATGACCTGGGCCAGGATCAGCCCGGCCCGGCCGAGTCTGCGGCCCGGGAGCGTCGGGTCGAAGGGCGGCTTGTGCACGGCTCACCACCCTCCCGGCGACATGGGGCCCTGGACGGTGGCGAACTCGCTGTCCGCGAGTGTGCTGCGCACCCACACGATGGGCAGTGTGACCAGGGGCGACACGAGCACCGTGAGGACCGTACCCACCCCGACGGCGGTCGCGACGGCCGTCACGGTCATGTGCGAATCGCCCATGACGAGGCCGACCGCCGCGTATCCGAGGCCCACCCCCAGAGCGGTGACGGCGGTGGCGCCGACGGCCACCCAGCCGGAGGTGCCCGAGCCCACGGCGCCGGGGGCGCCGGTGTTGCGGCGCACCAGTGCGACCAGGTAGGCGGCCAGGCACAGCACGAGCGCGTAGCGGCCGACCACGTGCTCGGCGGGCGGAAGCAGGTCCATGGCCAGGCCCGCGGTGAAGCCGCACGCGGCGGCGGAGGCCGGGCTCGTGGTCAGGGCGACCGCGACGACGGCCGCGACCACCAGGTCGGGGCCGGGCCCCCACTCGAACGGGAGCCGGTTGACGATCGTGGCCTGTGCGAGAACCGCGACGGCCACCAGGATCAGGGTCGCTGCGGACCTCATCACTGCTCTTCCTTCGGTTTCGCGGGCTTCTCGGGCTTGGGCGGGAGCACCGAGTCGCGCGGGTCCCCGGCGGGTCCGGCCACGACGACGCCCACCACGTCCAGGGACGCGAAGTCCACGGCCGGGGTGAGGCGGGCGATGCGGCTGAGCGCGCCCGGTGCCACCTGGACCTCGTCGACGGTGCCGATGGGCACCCCGGGTACGAAGGGCGCCCCTTCGTGCGATCCGAGCGTGACGACCCGGTCCCCCGACTCCACCGGTGCCTCCATGTCGAAGAGCTCCAGGGTGAGGTCGGCCTCGGGTCCGCCCGGGATGGCCCCGCCGTTGACCACGCCGATCTTGCGGGTGGCCTCCAGGCGGGCTCCGACGGCCGACTTGACGTCGGTGGCGAGCATGACGGTGGCGGTGCGCGGTCCCGCCTCGACCACGCGTCCCACCAGGCCGGATCCGTTGACGACGGTCATGTCCTGGCGGACACCGGACTCGGTGCCGGTGTCGATGGTGACCGTGTGCGCGTAACCGCGGGCCGTGGAACGGGTGACCGCCTGCGCGGCGACGACCTCGTAGCCGCCCAGACCGGACAGGTGCAGGAGCTCGTCGAGCTGGTCGGCGCGGTTCTGGTCGATCCGGACCGCTTGGAGTTCGGACTCCAGGGAGGCGTTGGCCTCCTCCAGCTCGGCGACGCGCGCGGCGGCCCGGGGGCCCTCGGTCAGTCCGTCGTAGAGGGTGACCGCGGGCTCACCCGCCCAGCCGACCCCGGCCGCGGCGGGGGCGAACACGAGCTCGCCGCCCGCCCTGGCCACGGAGGTGACCGGGTTCCGGCCGGGTCTGGCGTCCAGGACGAGCAGGACCACGGCTGCGGCGACCAGCAGGGCGAGGACCAGCCGGGACCTCGGTGAGTCGCGCAGCATGTCATCGCCGCCGTTCCGGGACGAGGACCTGGTGCAGCCTCTCGTAGTTCTCGACGCAGGTGCCGGAACCGACCGCGACGGAGTCCAGCGCGTTGTCGGCGACGTGGATGGGCATGCCCGTCTCGTGCAGGAGCCGGTCGTCGAGGCCGCGCAGCAGGGCGCCGCCCCCGGTCACGGCCACGCCCCGGTCCATGATGTCGCCGGACAGCTCGGGCGGGCACTTGTCGAGGCTGGTGCGGACCGCGTCGATGATGGCGGTGACGGGTTCCTCGATCGCCTGGCGGACGTCGGCCTCCGACATCACGATGGTCTTGGGGAGGCCGCTGATGAGGTCGCGTCCGCGCACCTCGGCGTGCATCTCCTCGGAGCCCGTCGGGTAGGCGGAGCCGATGGCCATCTTGAGCTCCTCGGCGGTGCGCTCCCCGATCATCAGGGAGTACTCCTTCTTGACGAAGGTCATGATCGCCTGGTCCAGCTCGTCCCCGCCGACGCGGATGGACTGCGAGGTGACGATGCCGCCCATGGAGATGACGGCGACCTCGGTGGTGCCTCCGCCGATGTCCACGACCATGTTGCCCGTGGGCTCGTGGACGGGGAGCCCGGCGCCGATGGCGGCGGCCATGGGCTCCTCGATGATGTACACCCTGCGGGCGCCCGCCTGGTAGCCCGCCTCCTTGACGGCGCGGTGCTCGACCGAGGTGATACCGCTGGGAACCGCGACGATGATGCGCGGTTTGGCGAAGTGCCGTCGCCGGTGGATCTTCTGGATGAAGTAGCGCAGCATCCGCTCGGTGATCTCGAAGTCGGCGATGACGCCGTCCTTGAGAGGGCGGATGGCGGTGATGTTGTTCGGCGTGCGGCCGATCATCTGCTTGGCCTCGATACCGACCGCGACGATCTTGCCCGTGGACGTGTTGAGCGCGACCACCGATGGTTCGTTCAGAACGATGCCGCGTCCGCGCACGTACACGAGCGTGTTGGCGGTTCCCAGGTCGACGGCCATGTCCCGGCCGAGAAAAGCAAGGTTGTTCGGCATGTAACGTCCTCAGAGGCGCCGTGTCGGACGTGGTTGCACGGGGCGACCATACGTAGTCGTTCCGGCACGATAGGTATTCAGTCCCCCGCATCGTAACGGTCAGCACTTACTCCGTTACGCAAACACACCGAATTGTTGCCTCGTCAGCGGACGAATCATGAGAAGTCGTCCTCGGGGCCGCGGACCCCATGCCGTAGCGTCCGCGGCCGCCAAGCCCCTACAGGTGGGGGAAGAACAGCTTGATCTCGCGCTCCGCCGAGTAGGTGGAGTCCGATCCGTGCACGATGTTCTGCTGGACCTCCAGCGCGAAGTCGCCGCGGACGGTGCCGGGTGCGGCGGTCACCGGGTCGGTGGCTCCGGCCAGGGCACGGAAGGCCTCCACCGCGCGCTCGCCCTCGACCACCAGGGCGACCAGCGGGCCGCCGGTGATGAACTCCACGAGGGAGCCGAAGAACGGACGCTCGGCGTGCTCCTCGTAGTGCGTCCGGGCGGTGCCGGCGTCGAGCGTGCGCAGCTCCATCGCGACGAGCTTCAGGCCCTTGCGCTCGATGCGCGAGATGACCTCGCCCACGATGTTGCGGCGGACGCCGTCCGGCTTGATGAGAACGAGAGTGCGCTCCACGTGCGTGTCAACTCCTCACTGGGGCTCCGCGTGGCGCGTGGGCGGTCGCCCACGGCGTAGGCCGCACGCGGAGGTTCGGATGGTGGGTCACGGAAGCGGGGCCGCGAAGGGGGAGAACCCTCCCGAAGGGACCGGCCGCCTGTCCGGACGTGCGTCACACTATCGCGTTTGCCGGGAGGTCGCGGTGGCCACGGACCCCCCGCCCTCCCCGCTCCCCGACGCGGCGGCCTCCGCCTCGGCGCGGGCCGCGTGAGCGGCCTTCATCTCGTCGGTGCGGCGTCCCAGGATCACACCGGTCACCCACAGGGACACGAACACGACCGCGATGAGCATCGCCCCGGACACCAGGAAGGAGGTGAACAGGAACGCGGCCTGCAGCGCCCAGGCCGCGTAGTGCGCCCACCGGCGCTTCTGGAGGCCGGAGAGCACGAGGGCGACGGCTGCCATACCGCCCCACAGGCTCGCGGCCGTGGTCGGAGGCATCCCCTCCAGGGAGATGGCGACGGGGATGAAGAGGCCGATCACGACGGCCTCGAACACCAGGATGACGGCGCAGACTACACGCACGGCGGGTTCCCTTCGTAGTGGATCGCCCTGCCCGTCACTCGCCGGAGCCTCGCAGCAGGTGGACGGCGTCACCGGCGGTGACGACCGATCCGGTGACCAGCACACCGGCACCGCCGAACTCTTCGTCCTCCTCGGCCAGGCCGACGGCCCGGTCGATGGCGTCGTCGAGTCGGGGAACCACGTGCACACGGTCCTCCCCGAAGACCTGTCGGGCGAGGACGCCCAACTGCTCCGGTGCGAGGGAGCGCGGTGAGGAGTTACGGGTGACGACGATCTCGTCGAGCAGTGGTTCGAGGGGGTCGAGGATCCCCTCGACGTCCTTGTCGGCCATGATCGCGACGACTCCCACCAGGCGGGAGAAGCTGAAGGCCTCTCCCACCGCGGCCGCGGTGGCGATCATTCCGGCGGGGTTGTGCGCCGCGTCGGCGATGACGGTCGGACTGGTGCGCACGACCTCCATCCGGCCCGGGGAGTCCACTCCGGCCAGGGCCTCGGCGACCATGGCGGGGTCCAGGCCCGCGGAGTCCTCCCCCGCGGAGGCGAAGGCCTCCACGGCGGCGACGGCCACGGCCGCGTTGCCGGCCTGGTGGGCACCGAACAGCGGGAGGAACAGGTTCTCATAGCTCGCGGTGAGGCCCTTGAGGGCGATCTGCTGGCCGCCGACGGCCACCTCGCGCGAGGTGACACCGAACTCCAGCCCCTCCCGGGCGACCTGGGCCCCGACCTCGGAGGCGTTGCGGAGGAGGACCTCCGCCGCGGACACCGGCTGCTGGGCAAGGACCGCCACGGAGCCGGGCTTGATGATGCCCGCCTTCTCCTCGGCGATGCCGTGCAGGGTGTCGGGCAGGTAGTCGGTGTGGTCGATCCCGATCGGGGTGACCACGGCCACGTCGCCGTCGACGACGTTGGTGGCGTCCCAGCGGCCTCCCATGCCGACCTCGACCACGGCGACGTCCACGGGGGCGTCCGCGAAGGCCGCGTAGGCCATCACGGTGAGGATCTCGAAGAACGACAGCGGCGCGTCGTTCATCTCGTCGGCCATCTCGACGTAGGGGCGGATGTCGTCGTGGATCTCGACGAACCGCTCCTGGGAGACCGGCTCCCCGTCGACGACGATGCGCTCGCGCACCGTGCGCAGGTGCGGACTGGTGTAACGGCCCACGCGCAGGCCCCTCGCCCGCATGAGGGCATCGATCATGCGTGCGGTGGACGTCTTGCCGTTGGTGCCGGTGACGTGGATGACCCGGAAGTTGCGCTGGGGGTCACCCAGAAGATCCAGCAGGGTGCGGACGCGGTCCAGTCGAGGGTCGATGTCGGACTCGGGTGCGCGGGAGAGGATCGCGGCGGTCACCTCGGCGTAGCGCTGCTCGGCGCTCACGCCGCTCACGGTGTCTCAGTGGTCGGGGTGTACACCCGCGCCAGTGTACGCGCCCTCACCTGGGCCCGGACTCCGGGTTCGCGGTCCGGTGGCAGATATCGCACAGACCATACTGGTGGCATGCCAAGCCTTGACCCGTTCTTCACGGAGTGGGCGGACCGCCGCCCCGGACAGACACGCAGTCTGGGACGCGCCTTTGCGCTCATGGCCGTCCTGGGCCTGGACTCCGGGCACGCACCGGTGCTGGGGGTCGTCGGCTCCAAGGGCAAGGGCAGCACGGCGACGACGGCGGCGGCCGCCCTGGCCTCGGCCGGCCTGCGCACGGTCCTGGTGACCGGGCCGAGCTTCCGCTCCTACCGCGAGCGGGTACGGGTGGACGGGACCTCGGTGACGGACGCCGGGCTGGACGCGCTCGGTGCCCGGATCGACGCCGCCCGCCGGGAGCTGCCGACGGTGGAGGAGTCCGGAGGCTACCTGGCGCCGAGCGGCCTGTTCCTGGTCGCGGGGCTCCTGCAAGCGCGTGAGACCGGCGCCGACGTGTGCGTGCTGGAGGCGGGGATGGGTGGCCGCCGCGACGAGCTGCGCCTGACCGGCCCGGAGGTCGTCGCCCTCGGCAAGGTCTTCGCCGAGCACGTGGGCGTCCTCGGCGACGACGTGGTCGAGATCGCCAGGGAGAAGACGCTGGTCGCCGGTGAGCGCACCCGGGCCCTGGTGCGCCTCCCGCAGACACCGGAGGTGGCCGCCGCGGTCGACGCCGCGCTGGCCGAGGCGACCGGCGGTCGGGTGGAGGCCGAGGTCGTCGACCCGGAGGAGGCCGGAGTGGAGCCGCCGCCCGCTCTTCGGCCACCGGGGCTGTCCGCGGCCTCCGGGGTCCTGGGCACGGCCGCCGCCGCCAGGATGCTGGAGCACATGGGGCTCCCGGGCCCGGACCGCCGGAACCTGCACGACGTCCTGGGGACCGTTCGCCTTCCGGGGCGGCTGTCCCGACACGCGGTCCCCGGGGAGGCGCCGACCGGGACGGCCCCCGGCACGGAGGTGGTCGTCGACTCCGCCATCGACCGCGTCGGCGTCGCGGCGGCTCTGGCCCACGCGCGCGGCCTGTGGGGCGGGGTGGACCACGTACTGCTGTGCCTGCCCGACCACAAGGACGTCTCCGGTGCCGTCGAGGTGCTGGGCGACCTGCCGGTGACCGCCGTGCGCCTACCGGAGGCCCACCTGCGCTTCGAGCACTCCCTGCCCGGGCACTGGGGCCGCATGGACGCCGCGGACGTCTCCTCCGCGACCCTGGGCGCGCTCGGACGGCGGGTCCTCGCTCTGGGCACGGTGTACTTCACCGGCCGTGTCCTGGAGGCCGTGGACGCCCCCACCGACCGGCTGTTCGGCTGACTCCGGGGGCCTCCGCCGCGTCCGACCGCCCCTCCTGCCCGCGAACGCGGAACGGGGGCGGTGCCGCAGCACCGCCCCCGTCGCACGGACCGCTGCTTCGGTCCGGACCGGTCAGCCCCGTCCGGGCCTGTACTCGGGCTGGGACTGCGGGTTGAACTCGTCCATCCGGACGCGCTCGGCCGCCCGCAGGCGGGGGTCGTCCAGCTTCAGGACGTCGATCCCCCGCTCGATGTCGGAGGAGTAGACGTAGCCGTTGTAGTAGTACGCCGACCAGCTGTCGTTGTCCTGCACGCCGTCCTCGATCCGGGAGTCGATGTCGAAGTAGCCGATCTCCTCGGGGTTCGCCGCGTCGTTGAAGTCGATGACCGAGACCCCGCCCGTGTACCAGGACTGCACGAAGAAGTCCTGTCCGGGCACGGGGATCAGGGAACCGTTGTGGGCGACACAGATCTCCCCGCCCTGGTGGCGGTCGATCTTGAAGTAGCTCTGGAAATCGAGGTCGGCTCCGGATCCGTCACCGTCGAGGGAGTAGACGGCGTCGGCGCCGCGCTCGGGACCGATCTCCTCGGTGCAGGTGGGGGCTCCGCCACCACCGAGTTCGTCGGTGAAGACCACGTTCCTGCCGTCGTTGGTGAACGTCGCCGAGTGCCAGAACGCGAAGTTGGTGTCCTGCACCACCTCGGTCACGACCGGGGCTGCCGGGTCGGAGATGTCCATCAGGATGCCGTCGCCCATGCAGGCGCCCGCGGCGACGTCCTTGCTCGGGTAGACCGTGATGTCGTGGCAGCCGGAGGTCCTGGCGTTGCCACCCTCGGGGAAGAGCACGGGCGCGTCGATGAGCTCGGCCGAGGCCGGGTCCCCGACCGGGACCTCGATGATCGAGATCTTGTCGTGCGGAGGCTGGCAGTTCGGGAACTGCGCCGAGGGCGAGTACGACGACACGTAGATGTACTCGTGCTCGCCGTCCTTGCCCGGAACGAGCGTGTTGGTGTGCGAACCGCAGTCGGTGGCCACCGCGGAGACGTACTGCGGATTGGCCTTGTCCGAGATGTCGAAGATCCGGATGCCCTCGAACCCGTCGGGGTCCGTCGTGGGCACCGACGCCGCACCGCACTCCGTGCCGGCCCGGGGGTAGTCCACCGAGAAGTACAGCAGGTCACCGCTGACGGACACGTCACCCTGCCCACCGGGGCAGAGGACCTCCGAGACGACCTGAGGGTCCTCCGGCTCGGAGATGTCGTAGACGACGAACCCGTTGTAGTTGCCGCCGATGGCGTAGTCGCCGGTGAACGCCAGATCCGAGTTGAAGTCGCTCATCACCTCGGTCTTCGGGACGTTGGTCACATGAGTCACGTTGGAGCTGGTGTCGGCGTCGCTGACGAACTCGTCGGCGGCGGAAGCCGAGGCGGGGCCCAGAAGCCCGGCCACGAGGGCAGCTGTTCCGGCCAGGGTGAGGCCGGTCAGCCCGCGTCTGGCCGGGGTACGTCCGGAATGGGGGCCTGAGGGGGATGTCGCCATACGAACTCCTGGTTCTGATTGGAGCGAAACAGGAAGAACGTACACAGTTCAACATCAACATGTATAGGGGGATACAAAAGAAACATGGTTGTTAACACGGTGTCCGACTGACCCGATCTGACTGCACACCCCGCCCAGGGTTCGGGGTTCCCGCTGGCAGCAAGGCACGGCGCACCGGGAGGACCCGGCGCACCCCCACCTCTGTCCGCTTTGTTACTGCGCGGAAGGAAAAGACGGTTGCGACTGCGGGTTGAACTCGTCCATCCGCACCTTCTCCGCCTCCGCCAGCCGCGCGTCGGTCAACCTGAGGACGTCGAGGCCGCGCTGGATGTCGGAGGAGTAGACGTGGCCCCTGTAGTAGTACGCAGACCAGGATCCGGCCGTGCTCAACGACTCCGCGTTCCAGGGACCGCGGTCGAAGTAGCCGATCTCCTCGGGCTTGTCGGGATCGGTCAGGTCGATGACCGAGACCCCGCCCTGGTACCAGGACTGCACGAAGAAGTCCTGTCCGGGCACGGGGATCAGGGAACCGTTGTGCGCCACACAGTTCTCAGTTTCGGTCTGGTGGCGCGGCAGCTTGTAGTAGCTCCTGAAACCGAGCCGGGGAGACGCCCCCTCGTGGTTCAGGGAGTACACGGCGTCGGCACCCCGCTCCGGGCCGGCTTTCTCGGTACAGGTGGCCGCGCTGCCGCCGCCGAGCTCGTCGGTGAAGACCACGTACCTGCCGTCGTTGGTGAACGTCGCCGAGTGCCAGAACGCGAAGTTCGGGTCCTGGACGCGGTCCACCACCCGGGGGTCGGCCGGGTCCCCGATGTCGAGCAGCAGCCCGTCACCCAGGCAGGCCGCCGCGGCGACGTCCCGTTCCGGATAGACGGTGATGTCATGGCAGCCCGTGGTCCGCTGGTGCCCGCCGTCCGGGAACAGCTCGGGTTCGCCCACCACGGCAGCCGCGGCGGGTTCTGCCAGCGGCACCTCGATGATCGAGATCTTGTCGTGCGGAGGCAGGCAGTTCGGGAAGCGATCGGAGGGCGAGTACGACGACACGTAGATGTACTCGTGCTCGCCGTCCTTGCCCGGAACGAGCGTGTTGGTGTGCGAACCGCAGTCGGTGGCCACCGCGGAGACGTACTGCGGATTGGCCTTGTCCGAGATGTCGAAGATCCGGATGCCCTCGAACCCGTCGGGGTCCGTCGTGGGCACCGACGCCGCACCGCACTCCGTGCCGGCCCGGGGGTAGTCCACCGAGAAGTACAGCAGGTCACCGCTGACGGACACGTCACCCTGCCCACCGGGGCAGAGGACCTCCGACACGATCTGCGGGTCCTCCGGCTCGGAGATGTCGTAGACGACGAACCCGTCGTAGTTGCCGCCGATGGCGTAGTCGCCGGTGAACGCCAGATCCGAGTTGGTGCTCCGGACCGCGTCGGGTTTGGGCACATGGGCGACGTGCGTGACGTTGCTGCTGATCTCGTCGGACGGGGCCTCGTCCGCGTACGCGGACGCCGGGCTCAGCAGGCCGACGAGCAGCGTGCCGACAGCCGCGGTGAGTGTGGCCGTGCTCGCGAGGCGCCGTCTGCGGTCGGGAGGTGCAGGCATGGGGGTTCTCCTGGGGGCTGGGGGGCTGGGG